>NZ_JCACKG010000119.1:0-9458 GCF_059505265.1 Myxacorys chilensis
TCAAACGAGCGAACAGAAGCAACCAACACATTCGTGGCGCTTGATGCATGTTAAAATGATTCTGTCAATGACTCAAACTTCGTCTTTTAATCGAATCTCTGACTCAGGTAGACCTTGTTTTTCTGTCCATGGAATTAGCGACGCAACTTTCACATCTGAACCAATGGGTGCTCAATCATCGCGGACAACCACTCACCCCGATCGAGTTCGCGGTGATTCAAGCAACCTGCCTGAACCAAACCTATGAAGAGATTGCTATCGCCACCCATTATTCGACCAGCTATCTGAGCCGCAAATTTTGCCCAGAATTGTGGGCATTTCTGTCAGAAGTATTGGGCACAAAAGTCAATAAGAAAAATCTGTCTTTGATTCTGGAGCAGATTGCGGCACCGATCGCCCCTGTAGCGTTAGCAGTTGCCCCTACTGCCACACAATCCCGCCAAATCGATTGGGGCGAAGCGATTGATGTCTCCACCTTCTATGGTCGAACGGTCGAACTGAATCAATTAACGCAACTGCTGACCACTGATCGCTGTCGATTAATCGCGATCCTGGGTTTAGGCGGAATTGGTAAAACAGCGCTGTCAGTTAAACTCGCACAGCAACTTCAGGGACAATTTGAATGGATTATTTGGCGATCGCTGCGGAATGCTCCATCCCTAGAAACCTTGCTGGCTGAACTCGTCCCCTTTCTTTCCAATCAACAAGAAACAAAGCCTGAATCCAGCAAATTACTCAATTTGCTGCGCCAATCGCGGTGTTTAGTCATTCTCGACAACCTGGAAACACTACTCGATGTTGACTGTGCTGGTCAATTTCGGGCTGGATTTGCAGCCTATGAGGAACTATTGCGCTTGCTGGGTGAAGTCAGCCATCAGAGTAGCATTGTGCTAACCAGTCGAGAAAAACCAGCGATCGTGTCCGCCCTAGAAGGCATTGACTTGGCCGTGCGAACGTTGCGTCTGGATGGCTCTCCTGAAGCAGCACAGGCAATTTTGCAAACGAAGGGATTGGCGGGCACAGCGGAACAGCAGAAAATCGTCTGCGATCGTTATAGCAATAGTCCTTTAGCACTCAAAATTGTTGCCACCTCGATCCAAGACTTATTTGAGGGCGATATCACAACTTTTTTGCAAGAAGACACCTTTATCTTCAACGGGATTCGGCGGCTGTTAGATAACCAGTTCGCGCGATTGTCGTCCCTTGAACAAACCATCATGTACTGGCTGGCAATCAATCGGGAGTGGACAACAATCAATGAATTGCGCGAAGACATTGTGCCTGCTACCTCTAAAGCCAACCTGCTGGAAGCATTGGAGAGTTTGACCTGGCGCTCACTCATTGAGAAGCAATCAGGCACCTACACTCAGCAACCTGTGGTGATGGAGTATGTCAGCGATCGATTAATTGAACAGATGATCACCGAATTGAGTACTACTGAGCTATCGCTATTCCTCAGGTGTGCCCTAATCAAAACAACGGTGAAAGACTATGTCCGCGAAAGTCAAGTACGGCTGATTTTGCAACCCGTTGCGGACAATTTTTGCCAACAATTTAGCTCACTTACTGCTCAGGAGCAGCAGATTCTACGAATACTAACCCAATTAAGGCAATCTGAAACTCAGCAATCCGGCTATGGTACAGGCAATCTGATCAACCTCTGCACTCATCTGCAACTGGATTTAACCAGCTATAGCTTTTCTGGCTTGACTATTCGACATGCCTACCTACAACAGGTGAATTTGCATCGAGTCAACTTTGCCTGGGCTGATTTTGTCAAGTCTACTTTCACTCAAACCTTTGGGTGTGTTTTGTCAGTGGCATTCAGCCCTGACGGCAAGCTTTTGGCGACAGGAGATGTAGGGAACAATGTTAGCTTCTGGCAAGTTGACAATGGTCAACCCCTTCTAACCTGCAAAGGACATGGAGATTGGGTGCGGTCTGTTGTATTCAGTCACAATGGTTACATGCTTGCCAGTGGCAGTGATGATCAGACCATTCGGCTGTGGAATGTCAACCAAATCCGTTCTGAATCAAAGCGACTTGAGTCAACAGAATCACCAGTCAGACCGGGTTTAGAAGATGTTGCAGGACAATGCCTTAGAATTTTGACAGAAAATCCTGGTCGAGCTGAGTCAGTCGCGTTTAGTCCAGATGACCGCATCCTGGCTAGCAGCAGTGAAGATCAAACAGTGTGGTTATGGGACATCAGCACAGGGCAATGTATCAAGGTGTTGCAGGGACACACCAAGCAAGTCTGCTCGGTCGCCTTCAGTCCAGATGGTTGCATCCTGGCCAGCAGTGGGGAAGATAATGTTGTCAAACTCTGGGAAATTAGTACCGGGCAGTGCCTTAAGACTTTGAAGGGACATACGAATTGGGTCTGGTCGGTTGCATTTAGTCCTCAAGGTGACATGCTTGCCAGTGGGAGTCATGACAACACTGTAAGGCTCTGGGAAATCAGCACAGGGCAGTGCCTTAAGACTTTGGAGGGACATACGAATTGGGTCTGGTCGGTTGCATTTAGTCCTCAAGGCGACATGCTTGCCAGTGGGAGTGAAGATCAAACAGTACGGTTATGGGATGTCACCCCCAAAACCCTCCAAATGACAAGCTCGTCTATGAGTCCGCAATTTGCAGGACAATGTCTCAAAACGTTAACAGGACATAGTAACCGGATCTGGTCTGTTGCCTTTAGTCCCGTTGGCAATCGCCTATCACAGGGTACCAGTGATACCCTTGCCAGTGGTAGCGATGATCAAACAATTAAATTTTGGGATGTTAGCACCGGACAATGCCTCAAAACCTTGCAAGGGTGTACAAAAAAAGACTGGTCGATTGCCATTAGTCCGGATGGACAGACCCTGGCTAGCAGTGGTGACGAGCTAATCGTCAAGATATGGGACGTCAGTACTAGGAGATGCTACCAAACACTGGTAGGGCATAGTAGTCGGATTGGATCGCTTGCCTTTAGTCCAGATGGTCGCACTCTCGTGAGTAGTAGTGAAGACACAACTATTAGATTTTGGGATATCCAGGCTGGACAATGCCTCAAAATCCTCAGAGGGCATACTAAGAAGGTTTTGTCAGTTGCATTTAGCCCTCAAGGCAATCTGATTGCCAGTGCGAGTGAAGATTATACGGCACGGTTATGGAATGTTAGTACGGGGCAGTGCATCAAGGTATTGCAGGGACACACCAATTGGGTCTGGAAAGTTGCCTTCAGTCCTGACGGTCGTTTTCTGGTGACTGCTAGTTATGATCAATCGTTGAAGCTGTGGAATGTGAGTCGAGGTAAACTCTTAAGAACCTTGCAAGGACATGAAAATTCTATCCTAGCGGTCGACTTCAGTCCTGACGGTTGCCTGCTAGCCAGTGGCAGCTATGACGGCAGCATAAAAATATGGAATGTCAGCACAGGTGAATGTCTGCAAACTTGGCAAGGGCATACCGGCGCAATCTATTCTGTAAGCTTCAGTCCGAATGGACAGATGCTTGCCAGTGGCAGTAGCGAAATAGTAAAACTCTGGAATGTCAGCACGGTGCAATGTCTCCAAACCTTAGAGGGACATACCGATTATGTATTTACCCTTAAATTCAGTCCTGATGGTAGTACTGTTATCAGTAGCAGTTGGGATGAAACAATTAAATTTTGGGATGTTGAGACGAGTGAGTGTCTGAAGACCCTGAAAGCTGATCGGCCCTATGAAGGCATGAACATCACTGGCGTGACGGGCATTACTTCAGCTCAACAGCAGTCCTTAATTAGTTTGGGTGCAATTTCTGACGATCGAGTTTAAACTAGCCCCATCTAGGAAACACCGATTTCCCTGCTGGTCTGTATTAACCACTGCTTGAAATTTGCTAGAGCGTCATCTCTACCAGTAGGGGCGGTTCACGAACTGCCCCTATCCTGTTGCAGAAGTGGGAAAAAGCTTTTCCATGGCATAGTTGATGAATGTCTCGCCCCGACGAGTCACCTCTTGCTCTCTAACAATTGAAAACCCCATGCGCTGGAAAAACGGCTTGGCGGTAATGCTGGCTTCAGTAAACAAGCGATGCAGCGACAACTCAATGGCTTTTACCTCAATCGCCTGATAGAGTTGTCTACCAACACCGCAGCCTTGATAGTTTTTGTGACAGTAAAAGCAGTCAATATGACCATTTGGTTCTAGCTCTCCAAACCCAGCGATCGCACCCTCATCGTCAGCAACATAGGTGAATCGGCTCGAACATACCTCTACCCAGTTTCTAAAGTAGATATCATCAGGTGCCCACGCCCTAACCTGTTTGCTTGAGTAATCGTGAACATTAATTTCACGAACTGTTTCATGAAACAGTTGCGCTATTTGTTCGGCATCCTGTGCTTCAAACAACCGAATCTCAATCATCATCGTACTCCTTTTCTAGACCGCAATTCACATCGCATCACAAGTTCGCCGTCCTCTTCTTGTCCGAGATAAACAAAACCGTTAGCCTTGGAGTTGACTCCAAGGTGGGTGGCAGGCGTAGTCCTTGAATTTGGAATTGCTGCCTGCTCAATCCCCTAGCCGCATCCGGCGTAACACCGATCGCCCGATCGACTCCTCTTGTAACACAATATCCATCTTTCCCTGCATCCCCACTCGCACAGGACAGGATTTTGTCGCTTGCTTTAAGACTAACGCCTGGGGCTGAATTGTCACTGCATACAATGTCGGTTGACTGAATTGTTCGACGATCTCATCAGTCATCATCACAGGCTGGGTCGCGATCGTTTTCACCTTGCCCTTTAATGTGCCAAACTCACTATAGGGACAGGCCGCAACTCGCATTTGCGCAGTTTGATGAGGCGCGATTTGGTTAATCGACTCGGCGGGGACGAGGGCTTGAATGCTGCGATTGGGCATGACGATCGCGATGACCTGTGTGGTGCTGCGATGGGGGATTTGGGCTGTGAGTCCGATCGTGGTTCCGATCAAGGCTGCGATTCCTAGGCTACCATACCGAACCCAGGGGCTGAGGGGTGGCAGAACGTCGTTTAATTGGAAATCTGATGATGTATTGTGTGTCATGGAATGAACTTCTGATTTGATGAATTTTCCCTACAGTGCCAATGCCGATTCTGGAGCCAAAAACGATCGATGTAATCCCTCCCGCCGCCGTAATTCGTCGGGCGAACCTTGACTCAGCACCCGCCCCTGCTCCAACATCACCACCCAATCACAAGCTCCAATCACCTGGGGCCGATGACTAATCAAGATCGTCGTCTGCCCCCGCCGATGCTGCTGCAACCGCTCTAGTAACGTCGCCTCACTCAATGGATCAAGCGCCGACGTGGATTCATCCAAAATCAAAATCGCTGGATTGGCTAACAAAGCGCGTGCGATCGCTAACCGTTGTCGCTGCCCCCCGGAAAGATTGGCCCCAAACTCACCCAACACTGTCTGATATTGATCGGGTAATTGGGCAATAAATTCATCGGCTCCGACAATTTCACAAGCCTGTACGATTTGTTCAAAACTTGCCTGAGGATAGCTAAAGCGGAAATTATCGATAATCGATCGGCTCCAAAAATGTGCATCCTGTGGTACTAACACCACCTGCTGCCGCAAACAATCCAACGCCAAATCCTCTTGATCGTAAATACCATAGCGAATATTGCCGGATTGCGCTTTGTACAAGCCTGACAGCAATTTGACTAACGTACTTTTGCCACAGCCCGATCGACCAATCAATGCTGTCATACACCCCCCCGGAATCACCAAATCCAAATCCTCTAACAAATCCACTCGGCCTGCGTGATGAAACCGCAATTTCTCACAGTAAATATCGGCTGCTGCTGGCAGCTCCACCCAAGGCTTTTGGCGATCTTGTGCGTCTTCCGGAGTGGCATCCATCACCTCACCCAAGCGTTGCAAAATCACCTGAGCGCGAATGAACTCATCAACAATCCCGATCGCGGCCAACAGGAACCCAAAGAAATTCCCACTCATACCGCTGTAAGCCAATAACTGCCCCACACTCAACCGCTGACTAATCACCAAATAACTGCCTAGCCACAACAGCCCCACACTCACCAAACTCGATAAAATGCCCGTGAATGTGCCGCTATACAGTTCCAACTTCATCGTCCCCCAGCCTAAATGGGCTAACCGACTGAAATTCGCTTGATATTCCTGCCAAGCCTGTTGCGTCGCCTGAGTAGTTTTCAACACCTGTACGCCTTGCACCGTTTCGACGAGAAAGCCCTGATTTTCAGTACTTTGAATAATTAAGTTGCGAGTCTTTTGTCGAATCGCTGGTAAGAATAGAAAATTTACGCCAACCAGTATCGCAAACATTGCTGTCGATGCGATTGTTAATTCCCAACTGTAAAACAGCATCAACATCAGCGAAACAACTGCAATAAAAAACTGGCTCGGTAAACCCAATACTAATTGCGCCACCAATGAATGCACCGTTGACACATCAGCAATCCGGCTGACCACCTCACCACTGCGTCGCCCTTCAAAATAGGACAGTGGTAAATGCAAGAGCTTCTGCCCATATTCCAGCAGCAATCCCATCTGCAACCGTTGGCCAAAATACCCAATCAACTGCGCCTGAATCAGATCCACCACGCTGCGCACCAGCGTCATCCCCACCACACCCAAAGCAACCATCAGCAACAATTGCGTATCGCCTCGCACCAATACATCATCCGTCAACAATTGCATCATCAACGGCGAAGCCAAGGCTAATAGGCCAATCACGACATTTAAACCGATCGCTTGCACCAACAAACCCCGATCGGGCCACGCCCGCTTGACAAACTTACCAAACCCCGTCAGCTTGTCCTCAGGCAGTTGGTAAAATGCTGCGGTTGGAGAGAGTAGCAGCATTACCCCGTTCGTCCAGCCTGACACCAATTCGATTTCACTGAGATAGCGCAAACCAATGCTTGGATCACCCACAACAAACTGATTGCGGCGATTTTTGCCATAGAGAACGACCCAGTGGTAGCCTTTCCAATGCACGATCGCGGGTAATGGGGCTTGCGATAGATTATCTAAAAGTTGAGGCGAAGCTTTAACTTGGCGAACTTGAAAACCCAAGACTTCAGCACCTCGGCTGAGTCCGAGGAGGGTAGTGCCGCGCGATCGGGTGCCTGCTTGTTCACGAATTCGGCCAATGCTGAAGGTGCGACCGTGAAATTTGGCGACAGTTGCGAGGCAGGCGGCTCCGCAGTCTTCTTCGGATTGTTGGAGAATGAGTGGATAGCGCATGGGAATGGGAGGAGAAATAAGGGGTTTAGGGGGCGATAGTTTGTCGCGATTTCAAGTTGATTTGGTTAAGGATTGCCGTAGGGGACAGAGTGTTCTTGAGTTGCAGGATCATTCCGGGCAGCAAGAACGTAAACAGGTTCTGTCAAACTCAAATTACGGGGCTGATGCGATACACCAGCAGGCGTGAAAATAAAATCTCCCGCTTCACAAATTTGACATTGCTGAAGCCCTTCGCCATAACGTATTTCCACACGTCCTCGAAGTAGATAAATTGCCGTTTCATGATTGGGATGCACATGGGGCGGTGCAATTGCTCCCGGTGGAATAATTGCCAGACACATCAATATCACGGTCAAATTTTGCCTTCTTTTGAATGAAAGAGAAAATGAGCGAGACATCATTAAGCGTAGCGGATCTAATGTTCATTGCTTAAAGTGCTTGCGCTGTTGCAAGTAACGCTTGGGGGTCCATAAATGCTAGGTATCGATCGACTAATTCTGGTGGTAAGAGTTCGATCAACAGTTGGTTTTCTAGCCAGAGTTGAATGATGTCGAAGTAATTATTGCCCCGACGACAAAGCACCATGCGCCACTGTTCTCGATCGGCGATCGCGCGAATCTGAGCCATGTTGATGGGAACAGAAATTGCTGTATGATTTGCGCTGTAAGGAGTCGCTCCTGGATGCAGCTGAAGATGTGCCGCTTCATGCATTACTTCACCTGGAAATAAAGCCGTGCCGTAGGGATGAAGCTCAACCATTGTGCCTTGAGGATCAAGCGCCAATGCTACATAACTACCCGGTAACCTGGAAAGGGAAGCGATTGCCCTTGCAGGATTTCTGCTAGCACTTGGCTAACATGTAAGGGGTTGTGAACTGCGATCGAAATGTGATGAATCATGATTAGTTGACCTCTGATGTTGGATATGATCTCCCCAAATCCCTGAAAACAGGAATTTAGGGAGAATGCAAGCGTTACGATCGCACGTTAATTACCAACTCGGTAGGTCACATCGTAGATAGAGCCACCACCACTAACACGCCGAGTTTGCTGACCAATGCTATTGGTACGAAAAACGCCCAGAGAGCTGCCCCGATCGAACAATCGAACGCTTGCTGTAGTATTGAAATTTGCACTCGCACCAACATTGGCAACACCGCCAGTCTGAATGCCGATCGTACTACCAACATTGTTATTATTAACGGCGAAAGACAGTTGGTCAGAACCATTACTAGCCTGAATACAGCGAACTAGCAAAATATCGATTCGCTTGCCACCTTCGAGCATTTCTGCCTGGTCTGCTGTCAATTCTGTGAACAGCGATTCATCGATTCCTTGATTCAGTAACATTTTAGATCTCCTTGAGAGTCAATGAGTTGGAATTAGCAGTTGAGCCACAATTTGTTTAGACTCAAGCTGTATTGATCGTTCACGTAGCGTTCTCTAGCATTATGCAAAGATCTACGGATGAAAGATGTAGAAGATTGCTACCTCTGTCCGCTCTAATGCAGGGTTTAGCCTGCCTTTGGTGGCAACAAAGTGGAGGAAGCGATAGAAACTCCACATCTTGTCGTAATCCGAAATGATCGACATTGATACTGTCTGCATCTGTGACATTACTCTCCTTCGAGATGCAGCAAGGGGACATAACGGTAAAACTCCCCGCCAGTTTTGATCTCCTTAAATCCCTGAAAATAGATATTTAGGGAGGATTACAAGCGTTACGATCGGACGTTAATTAGCGATCCGATAGGTCACATCGTAGGTTGAGCTACCACTGTTAACCCGAACCGTTTTACTACCACTGCTGACAGTAGAGTCACTAAAACCGCCAAGAGGGATGCGAACACGACTACGATTGTCGTTCAAGCGAACGTTCGCTGTCCCGTTGAAGTTTGCGCCGATACCAACATTAGCGACACTGTTAGCCTGCATAAAGATCGGGCTACCCAGACGCTCAAAATTAATGTCGAAGGACAGGTTGTCAGATCCCTGGTGAGCCTGAATACAGCGAACACTCAAAATCGTAATCCGCTTGCCGCCTTCGAGCATTTCTGCCTGGTCTGCTGTCAATTCTGTAAACAGCGATTCATCGATTCCTTGATTCAGTAACATTTTAGATCTCCTTGAGAGTCAATGAGTTGGAATTAGCAGTTGAGCCACAATTTGTTTAGACTCAAGCTGTATTGATCGTTCACGTAGCGTTCTCTAG
>NZ_JCACKG010000120.1:0-9408 GCF_059505265.1 Myxacorys chilensis
AAGCTGGCTACATCAATCCCCCTCACTGTACCTCATCCTTCAGGGAACCGCTATAGGCGCTTGGATAAGTTGCAAGAGAAATTTAAGGAAGTATCTGTTCCTGTTCAAATTCTAAAGACAGACAACAGAGCAACTGTTGCAATTGTATTTGAGCGAATAAATAGATTAGGTGTGGCGCTGGACACTCTCCAACTACTATCAGCTTGGACGTGGAATGAGGATTTTGATCTGTTAGAGAGCTTTAAAGAACTGAAGGATGATCTTGAAGAGTTTGGGTTTTCCGAAGTTGGAGAAGATTCTGACCTTATTTTAAGATGCGCCGCAGCTATTCTGAGGAAGGAACCAACTCCTGATAGATTGTTAGAACTGAATGGGCAACAGGTTCGTTCAGCATTCCCAAGGGTAAGAAATGGGATTTTAGGTGCTATTGATTTTATGAGAACGCAGCTAAAAATCGCATCCCTCAAGAATCTTCCATACTCAGCATTAATTATTCCTTTGGCCGTTTTCTTTGCAGAACCAGATGGAAAAGAAGTATCTTACAATTCAAAAATCTATGACAAATTAACAAAATGGTTTTGGAGATCTTGCTTTACAGGTAGATACAGTAGTCAGACTAGAAAAACTACTATAGGTGATATAAACGAGGTCTTTAAACTTAAAAATGGTGAAATTAGCGAACTAGGTGAGTTCCCTTGCGAGGTTAATGAGAATTTTTTCGGAAGTAATCAGTTTAGTTTCAAAAATGCAAATACCAAAACTTTCATTCTGCTTCTTGCTAACAATAATCCAAAATCTTTTTTGTCTGGTTCTCTAGTTGATTTAGATAAAGTTTTACAAAAATATAATAAAACAGAATTTCATCACGTCTATCCAAAAGCATACTTAAAAGATATGTGTCTATCTGAAAGCAGTGTTAATTGTTTGGCTAATCTTTGCTTTCTAAGTGCTTCGGAAAATAAAAAAATTGGGCGCAAGAAGCCATCAGAATATGTTCAGTTAATGCCTAGCGGAGATTTATTAAGCGAAATTTTGAGTAATGCTTTTTGTCCTTTAGATACATTTAATGATGATTTCGAAGGCTTTCTGAGTCAACGCTCAAAATTGCTCACAGCTTTTGCCAAGAAATTGATTCAAAATCCATAGATCTGTTGATTTCTTTATCGGTAGAAACCCGTTCCAGAAAACTATGCATCAAGCGCGCGATCGCATTCGCCAAAGCATTCTTCCTACCACTTCAAACAAAACCACCCTACTAACGCTTTAGCAGGGTGGCAACTCAAACACACTAAATCACACTCAACCAATTTGATTAAGCGACTTCCTCCTGCGACTTCTTCTTCGACATGCCCACACGCGCTTTCGACATGGTATGCGCCACGTCACTCTTTCGAGCGCCACCTGCCATTACATATTGCTCGCTGTCCTTGCCATAAAACGCGCCCACACCCAACAGCATTCGCTCACTCAAATCCTTCAACACTTTCTCAGATTCATCAACTGCAAGAGCTAGTTGTTCAATCGAGGATAGGGTGCGATTGTAATCATCCAATTGGGTTTTGTGAGTTGCGATTAGCGCAAGCGCAACTCCGCAGGAACCGCGCTTAAATAAACGTCCAAGGTTAAGCCTTTGCCGAGATCCAAAGCAGGGTCGATAGATTGCAAGCTAACGGAGCGTTGTTGCGCTCTTTCAAGGGTTTGAGAATTGCGTTTTTGACGAGGCATCTGAGTATCCTGGTTGCGAATGTTATTGGCAATTTCACTCTACTGCGTTGCTTCTAGTAATACCCTGAGGGAATCTAAGAAACATGGCATGAAGTTTTAGTAAATCTGTCCTTAGTTAAGGCAGTATGCGGAGACTAGCGGGTGCAATTAACTTGCGCTACGGCATTACTAAGGAACGTTTACGCCATACCGACTTGCGCTACGGCATTACCGACTTGCGCTACGGCATTACTAAGGAATGCTTGCGTCATACCGACTTGCGCCATAGCATTCCTTAATTAACAAACAGTTGAAGTGATTGCAGCGAAGATTTGATCGGCGCAAACTCGAACCGTCGTCAACTATCACATCCATGAAACAGAGTTGGATAGAACTCGGTAACGACGCTGCAACGGCTGACATTTGAGGTCTAGAACACGATTACGGTTCCTGCGGAGTTGCGCTTGCGCTAATCGCATCAATAAAGCCCCCAATTGCAACCAACAAACGCTCAGAGAATCACCAGCCTCTGAAAAATTGCTCGATAAGATTAGAGAGTGATACCCCGATGATTGAGCTTGAACGAGAGGAATGGAACTTGAAAAACTGATTGAACAACGCCGCACGCTGCGAGTGATTGGATTTGATGATGCGCCCTTTGTTAGACGAACCCCTGATCCAGTTGCGATCGCAGGCGTCATCTGCGCCGGGACTCGGTTTGAGGGCATGGTTTGGGGAGAACTTCAAGCCGACGGATGGAACGCGACTGAAACAATTGTCAATCTGCTAATCAAGAGCAAATTTCTACCTCAACTCCATCTAGTGCTGCTCGATGGCATCTCCTTTGGAGGCTTCAATGTTGTCGATCTTCCAGCGCTCTCAGCTCAGTTACGTCTTCCCTGCATTAGCGTCATGCGCCGCTTGCCTAACTTAGTGAAGGTTGAATATGCGCTGCGTCGGTTGCCTCAGCCTGATCGACGGTGGGCAACCCTGAAGCAAGCGGGAGAGATTTATCAAACGCCGCCGTTTGTGTTTCAAGTCTGCGGCGCAACGCCTGCGATCGCAGCTCAAGCCTTAACTCGATTAACCGATCGCGGACATGTGCCAGAAGCACTACGACTAGCTCATCTCATCACATCAGCCGTGATCAAAGGAGAAAGCGGCAAGCAAGCGTAAATCGGTCGGCTGATCAACAGCCTCTAGATAATACGAGCGGATCTCTATTTGGAACGATCGGTCTGAGGGAGTTCGCTGGTGACGCTAACGTTTGAATCACGAGCATCCCCCGTCTTGTACACATAGTCAAAAGCAGATTGGTCATTCAGCAGGTGTGCCCGCAAAAACAATGCACTCCAACGCGCGATCGTTTCTGTTGCTTCGGCTTGGTTCAACGTGGGTCTAGTTGGATCGCGCGGGCTATCTTGATTGGTAATGCTGTAATGATTTGCTCCATTTACGACCATCAGCGCTTTGGGCGCATCCTGAATTTGCTTATAGGTTGCCTGCGTCTCATCCAAGTCAGACACTCCATCGCGGCTGCCTGCTACCAAGGCAGTGGGAATATTTTGGTTCCGAATCGACGGAAATTTTCCAGTGATGGCTGGCACGCGGAAATTGGTTCCATAAAAGATGCCCGCTTTTAACGCTTGCGGTCGGGCAAACTGACCTGTGCAAACCCCCGGAAAACAGATGTTTTGAATAGCTCCTAGTCCGGCATATCCACCCAGCGAATGTCCTAACAGCCCCAGCTTCGTTGTGTCTACCTTTCCAGCAAGGCGAGATTTAGCATTGGCGTTCTCAGAAACTAGCTGTCTCAGAACATCGTTGACTTGTTGTTGTTCAGCCGCTAATCCTGCGACGGATCGCCCATTCGGAGCGCTTACCGTTCTTTGGTGATTGGGAACCACCACAACGAATCCATAGCTTGCCACTCTGGAGGCAAACGTTGAATATGCCGATTTATCGACTAATGCTCCTTGCAGCAATAGCACAGCGGGAAATTGAACGGACTTTGAAGCATGAGCGGCAACCACAGGAAAGTAGACATCCGCTTGATCTAAAACGGGTGTAGCTCCTTTAGGAGGTGAGAAAGCAATGGTAATCGTGCCGCGATCGACTTGTTTGAATAGAGGTGACACACTGACTGCTGGTTGTGTTTGTTTTGCATGAATGGACTGTGCGACATCCGTTGCCGCCGTGAATTGCTTTTCGTTCAACACATTGCTTATCAGTAGACAAGCACAAGTCAAGGCGGTGTGAGCAAGCACTTTCACAATTTTCACTCCTCAAGACGCTCGGTTGCTTTACCAATGAATTTTACCGACTTATCCATTGAGTTTTTGTGAGGAATTCGGTACGGCAACAGATCTAACCCACTATCTTCGGTAGGAATGTTCGATCAAGACTGGTATTCTATTGGCAAAATGGCTCCAACTTGCTTGCAGCGTCTCGCTATGACTGAATCTACCTCTCCCAAATACTCGTTTGTGATTCCAATCTATAACGAGGAAGCCAATCTATTAGAGCTTTATCGTCAGGTGTGCGCCGTGATTGATCAGCTTGATGGCGAAGCGGAACTGATATTTGTCAATGATGGCAGCCGCGATCGCTCCCTTGCCCTGTTAAGGCAACTGCATCAGCAAGACCCCCGCATTTGTTACCTCAGCCTCGCTCGTAACTTTGGTCATCAAATCGCGGTGACTGCTGGACTCAACTTTGTGCGGGGTCAAGCCGTAGTGGTGATGGATGCCGATTTGCAAGATCCGCCCGAACTCGTCATCGAACTGATCGCCCAATGGCAGCAGGGATACGATGTGGTCTATGCTCAACGCAGCGCCCGCCACAAAGAAAGCTGGTTTAAGCGAATGACGGCCTTTGTGTTTTACCGCATTCTCAAACGCCTTGCAGATGTCGACATTCCCACCGATACAGGCGACTTTTGCTTGATGGATCGGCGGGTTGTCGATATTTTGAATGCGATGCCAGAGCGAAATCGCTACATTCGCGGACTGCGATCGTGGATTGGCTTTGCTCAAACTGCCGTTCCATTCGAGCGTAACCCCCGCTATGCCGGAGATGTAAAATATACGTTTAGCAAATCATGGTCGTTAGCACTTAACGGACTCGTTTCATTCTCACGAGTTCCATTACGCTTATCGACCTACGTTGGATTGCTGTCTGCGGCTCTCTCACTGTTGATGATGCTGCTGGTTCTATATTGGAGAATCTTTGTTCCGCACTCTGCCCTCGATGGACTCGCCGTGATCATCATGACAATCTTTTTCCTGGGTGCGGTTCAATTGATCAGCATTGGCATCTTAGGAGAATATATTGGGCGAATCTATGAAGAGGTGAAAGGGCGACCGCTCTACACGCTGGCTGAAGTCGCTGGATGCTTGCCAGAACCGTCAACCTCGCAGAGCGCACCGCCCGATCCGCAATCATTGCGCTTGAATGGGAACGACCGACTGCTGCGGCGAGGGTGAACGATCAAACAGCCGTCTCGGTGCAGCCTGCCGGAAGGCTCCGCAGTAGTGCATCGTCAGCACAGCTTTATACGCCCAATCATTAGGAGAGACATCGGTAAAGGGATTCGGCAGAGTTTCAGCCCGGTTTTGAGTACAGGCTTGATAGAGTTGCTCTGTTGTCGGCTGCTGTTGAGCCACTGGGCGAGTCGATGATTCTGTCGATGGTTCGACGGCATAGGCAGGCAGCGTGACGAGAAGCGCTAAGAGCGGAATAGATCGGTGCCACATCATGTCAAACGGAGTCCTATAAGAGTGGGTCTTATCGACATTCTAGCGATTCGCGCGTGCTAATTCCTGTGACCGGATTGACCCCGCTTGCGGTTTTGCAAAGCTGCACGACTTGATAGCGATCGAGGACCGCAAGACTAAAATCTGCACCCGTCACGTTGGCTCCAGTAAACACCGATCGCAACATCATTGCAGAAGTGAGAACGGCATCGCTTAGATCAGCGCCAGAAAGATCACTTAAGTAAGCAATTCCTTCGCCAAAGTTGACGCCGTGAAAGTTCACTTTGCGAAGATCAGACCCATTGAAGACGGCTCCCCGCAGGTCTGCTCCACTAAAGTTTGCCTCAGCTAGCCGAGCATTGCTAAATTCGGCGGAGATCAGTGTTTGACCCGAATAGTCTTTAGTAGTAGCGTCGGCATCATCGTATGCTCGGACCGCCGCTGAGCTTGCAGCCTGAGATGGAAGCGCCAAAAACGTCATGCCAATAGTGAGAGAAAGAAGGAGTCCGAACAAGGGGCGGAGCCAAGCTTCAAAGAATCGCAGTACACGCATATTCACCAGAATTGACCTATCCGAAAGACTTAACACTTCTTTAAGCTTATCAGGGCAGGCTCATCCTGAGCGATCGCGACCTTCGATATTTCCAGGTTTTGATCTTCACTTCCATTAAATCGCTCGAAATAGGGTGTCGAAAAACAACTTTTGTACAGAAACTACTACGCCATTATTGTCATTGTTTGCCAAATCAAAGTTCTGCTAAATCAAATTAATAGCTAAAACTAGGTTGTTTCTCAACATAAGCTCTTAGTTTTTAATGGTCTTCAAGACGAAGAGCGTGTTAATACGCAGAACTTTACTTATTAAATTACCAAGCCAACCAGAATTCAGTAGAACTCCGAGATCACCGACCTAGTAATCCTATGGCATCATACTCGTGCCTTTGAAAACTAAGTGAAAACCAGTAACTTACGGCTTAGTTAAAGAACGCTTCAGGGATACAGCTTAATACTTAGCCCCACTCAAGTTACTAGAGTCGTTTCTATTGAAAATTATTAGACATGGTTCAGCAGAGATGTTTTTATCTTTCATTCGCTGCGTTTCTTTTAGCCAACTTTCTATGGCTTGACACCGCTCAAGCTAAATCCAAAGTGGCTCAAGAATCGACTTTGCTGCCAACCATTTCTGAGGTAATCTTAGAAGATTCTTCTAACCTGAATTCATTAGAAAATGGTTTCAATAAAGTGGAAGAGAGCAGCTTGGCTCAAACCATTGCTCCAGAGCCAAGTAAAATTATTATTCCTACACCAAACGAGACTCCTTTTCCAGAACTAAATCCTCCCTCTAAAAGCCCCGAATCTAGTCCTCCGATACCAGAGGTGGAAAACCCCACTCCACCTCTGCATCCTGACAAACTAGTTCCTACAAAAGAAATTTTAGAAGCAGCAGTTCTAAACGCAATTAAGAATAGCTCAAGTCGTTATCCTTGGTTTGTTAATCCAACTGGAGATTTAACCGTTTCTCCAGGTTCATTTGATCCACTCAGGTATGAAAACTATACGAATCTAGATGCTAGATTTGGAGGTAATCAACCGATTGTTAAACAGTTTAACTTTGCTCATTTTCCAGAGGAAAAGCAATTCTATTGGATTTTGCCTGGTAATCGAATTGTTTTGGAAACACAAGGGTGGCAGGGTGGCATTTCCTATCAAGGTCGAGAAACGACAACTAAGATTGAACAGAGAATCAAGCTAACTCAATCATTGTGGGGAATGCAAGCCGTTTGGACTGTCCCTCAACCATTTAAAGATCTGACCGGGGAGGTGAATCTAAGCAACTTCTCAGTTCGATCGATTGCTGGAGAAATCAATAATCCGGAAGGAATTCCTGCTCCTTCAGTCGTGATTAACAATCCAACGAATTCAAATCTTTCTGACGCTTCTTCACTCATTCCTAAACCTCCAAGGTTAGGCACAGGTTCAACGCACAGTCCAAATGGCGGCACTTCATTATTTCAAAATTTAGATGCAGAAAATGCTCCTCTAATTTTGCAAGGTTTTCCAACGGTTAACCTGCAAGCTCTATTAGATGGAGAAGGTCTTTTCTACGGAGCAACCATTCCTGAGCGTTCTTTGAATGAAGCTGGAATTTCGTGGGGAAATCCTTTGACGGGTGAAGCGGCTCAATTCAAACCCACTATCACTTCAATTCCAGGGCTGAAAATTGGGCAGTTAGGCAAGTTCGATAATATTGATTTACTCAACATCCTGGTCAATTCTGATTTGAACGATGCAGAGCGAGATTCGTATTATCTCAATTCTCTATTTTGGGTTTCTTTGGGGCAAAGAGCGCCAAACATTTTACAAACTAGAACGAGTACTGAAAGCAGTAACTGGCATCGATTTTATGTCAACCGTTCGCACAATCGAACATTATTACACTATGATCCTATCCAAAGTAAAGCAACTTACTCAAATGTATTTGCAAACCCTGGTGCTTCGTTCTCGTTTTCTCTTGAACAGGGCGAAGTGAATGGCTTACAAACAGTTAACACAACGTTAAGCCTTCTGATGGGAGGAATTTTTGAATTAATCAATCCTCTTGAACTAGACCAAGGTTTGCAAGAAGCGCGATCGCGCTTCAAAAAACAAGAACCGTTTGCGCCCCTCGACACGAAATTGACCGCAGACCAACGCCGACAAATTAATCAACGGCTTAATCGCACGCTCTACTTTGCGAACCGCACTAGTGGGTTAGAGCAAATATCTGGAACAGTGACTTTTCCCAGTCCAATTACGCCGGAGCATTCCAGTGTTGTTCAAATTCGGGCTGGAAATTATCAACGTTTGGTTCGGTTCTATGACATTGATCGGGTTTTCGTGAATGGAGATACTTATTTCTCTAAGTTGCGCTTGTCTAACGATAAATTTGGTCCGTTGACCTTTATCGGAAACCCGATTCCGCGAAATGAAACCTCCGTGCGGTCTAGCAATCAACCCTCGAATCGCTCGGCGGCAGCACAAATCATCTTAGATAGCCCCGATGGAAGGCAATTTGTTGAAAACATTAGCTCCAGTGAGAACGCGGATGCATCGGATTTCACAGTGGTTCCCATTAATATCCGATCGTCGGATTTAGCCTTCGATCGCATTGAACTCTCACAAATTGGTCGAGGTAAAACTCGCGTCGATAGTTTTGATGGATATTTATTCTTGCCCACAGTAGAAGCGTTGTGGGCAGGGTCTTCGAGAAAATGGAACTACACCGTTAACTCAGGTATTTGGTTAAATTTACGTCCTGATGCAGCATTTAATGTTGCTAATAATAGCCTTGGTGATTCTGAATCGTCGTTGGGATTGTATGTAAATGCATTGATAAATCGAATTGATAGTCAGGTGCAGAAAGACGCAAATGGTACGCCTAAAGCTGTTATTAATCGTATTCCATCGATGCGACTATTCTGGAATAGCAATGCAAATTCTAGCAATCCGGCTTATGCAAATTTTAGCTATTCCTATTCCCGTGAGACCAAAGCGTTGAGCTACTCCGTCACACCCGGTTTCTATATTGCCAGTGATTATCATGGGTTAACGCCGCTTGCATTTGTCCAAGGGCGGCTCGAATTGCCGTTTGGCTTAGAGTTTAATACTTCTCTAGAACTCGGCAATAATTTTTTCGTCAGTTTAGAGGGCATCCAACGACTGAATTCTGCGTGGTCGGTTGGCGCTTATACTCAAAACTTTCAGGCGAATGAAAGCTTGACAAGCCGAGTTTCTGGCGCGTCTTATGGGCTAATCCTTAAGCATGACTTGCCCAATCGCGCTGCTTTCTGGTTGTCTCGCATTGGCATGAGCGGCGATCGCTTTGAGGTGCGCTTTGAAGGTGGAATGCGCTTCTAGGATCGTGGATTAAATAAGACCGGAAATCATCAGCCCTGTGGTTTAGCCGTGT
>NZ_JCACKG010000121.1:0-9320 GCF_059505265.1 Myxacorys chilensis
TTGTTTATTTCACTGCCTTGCTGATTGAACTTCGCTGAAATGTCAACACAACCTAACAAATCTTCGGACAAATCAAAATCTTTAACATTCTAGTTGGAGCTTATCCAGACTATCTTCGCATCACAGACTAGAAGTGAATGTGTTGTGCAAATCAAGGTTTGCACAACACATCCTTTGGAACCTGATCGAGACATTGCTCTGCACTTGGAGGTGGTTACGCCTCTATTACAACCCGCAGATTGCCCCGTTTTTTAGAGACTCGGCATGATGTAGAAGATCCCGATCGCTCAAACTCCAAATCGAGTAAAGTTGCCCCGACTCGCAAATTCTTGAGCGCTAGGAAATTGATTGATTCTGGCAAGGCTGGATCAATAATGCGTAGGTAGTTTCCGGGCGCATCAGGAACCAAGTTCACAATCATGTGAACGAGTTGGAATACGCTGCCCGTTGCCCACGCTTGGGGAGAACATGCGACTGGATATTGAACGGGTTCGTTATCGTCTATCCGTTCGTAGCCGCAGAACAGTTCGGGCGGACGTTGGTATGGCTGATGTCGCGTCATGTCGAGCAACCCTTTACACAGTTCGAGTGCTTGATCGATTAAGCCGAGCGATCGCAGCCCGATCGCCGTCAGCGTATTGTCGTGAGGCCACACCGAGCCAATGTGGTAGCCCATCGGATTGTAGGCAGGCGAAGAACTGCTGAGCGTGCGAATTCCCCAGCCATTAAACATGTCTGGGCCGCGAAGCCGTTCTGCTACGCTGTAGGCTTTCTCAGGCGTAAAGATGCCCAAGCTTAAACAGTGTCCCGGATTTGAGGTAATGCTATCGACCTGGTTTCCATCTCCATCTAACGCCAACGCGCAGAAATCTTGATCTTCCATCCAAAAATCGCGGTTAAAGCGCATCTTCAGTTCTCTGGCTTCTTCGTCCCAGCGATCGGCAAGATCAATGCGTTTCTTCATGCGGGCAATCTGACTCAGCCGTACCTTTGCCGCATACACATAACCTTGCACTTCACAGAGTGTGATTGCGCCTTGAGCGAGTTTGCCTTTGCGATCAACAATGCAGTTCCCCGAATCTTTCCAGCCTTGATTGTCGAGTCCGCGTTTCGAGATTCGCTGGTAGGCAAGGTAGCCCGTTTCTTTGAGGTTGCGATCGCACCAGTCCATCGCCGCGATCGCATTGCCCCACAATCGATCCAGTGTTTCATAATCGGCTGTCCAGGCAAAGTACTCGGCGTAGAGCATCAACCAGAGCGGCGTTGCATCGACCGTGCCGTAATAGGGCGTGTGCGGCACTTCCTGACATCTCGCCATCTCGCCAAACCGGATCTCATGCAGAATCTTTCCGGGCTGCTCTTCGCGCCATTCGTCATCGACTTTGCCCTGATAGTGAGCCAAAATCGTCAGCGTCTCACGGGCAATTTGTGGATCGAGCATCAGGGTTTGAGACGCCGCAATGATCGAGTCTCGTCCAAATAGAGTAGAAAACCACGGAACCCCAGCAGACAGTGCCTTATTTTTCCCAAAGGTTTGACGCAGGAGATAAATATCTTGCTCTGCTCGCTCAATTACCCGATTGAACGTGTTTTTATCGGAGCGAATTTGCGTTGCATGACTGCGCCACGTTTCTTCTTCGGCAAATTCAGCCGCCTTGGCTTGGGAGAGGGTAATTGGCGCGCTCACATTTGATACGTTGCGACCATTGCTAAGGGGTTGCAGCCGATACCCCATCTTCTGAATTTCGTGAGACTGTAATTCAAGCTGCCAAATCGCGGTGTTGCCTTTGATCAGGTCGGGCTGACAGTGAATAAATTCAATATGAGACTCTAGAATCGCGTGATCAAGTCCTTGATAGGCAAGGGTTAGTTCCTTGACGGACTGATCCCGTTCACTCCCAAACGACGATACGAATTCTTCTGCCTCGTTCTCTTCTGGCTCTGAGCGGTGAGCCGGATCAAGGGGCGGTAGCAGGCGCAAGAGACGACCGCGATCACTACGTCCATAGCCCCGCACTTCAAACAAATCAACAAAATCCGCATCAAAACTGAGGCTGATTTCAAATTGAGCAGGTTCGGTACTGTAGTTCGCAATTTCGATCTCTTCAAACAAGCCACCATTTAGAACAAGTTCACGCTTGATGCCAATGGTTTCGGCTTGAATATAGTCTCCTAATCGTGGATTAGCGCACAGCACCGACAGCACAAACCCTTTTTCTGCCGTGCTACTCAGTAAAATTGGCGGATGTCCGTCGATTTGCAGTTCTAAGCGATTGAGAAATCGGGTGTCGTTGCAAAATAGCCCCATACTGCTGCTGCGCCCATCATCCCATGCGCCGCCGATATTGCCGAATGTGTCGGTCAGCAGAAATAGATCATCATCTTTCAGGGTCAAGACGGGCTGAGGGCGTTCGTTTAAGACGGAGGGCCATTCTGGAATCGGAAGTTGCTCGGCTGGAACAAATTTTTTACCGTCGAGTTCGATGATCTCCGAAGTCATGAAACTAATCTCTAAGTGATGAGGGCAAATCGAGGCACTGACGTTTCCATTTAATGCCGCTTACATTTAAGCCGATTTAACCGATAGAGTGCCACGAGATACTGAAAATTCTTGACTAATTTTTGACTACGGTTGGGAGTTATTCAGGCAGGCAACAAGCGCTTATATTTCGGGGTTTTGCATCTTTTTGCCTGAGTACAGCATTTTTGCTTTAGTAATGTTTTTGTAATGTTTTCAACTTGCGAAGAAGAAATGTTTGTTAAATCACCATTCGTATTAAAGGATTCTTAAGTTCTACAATTTCTGAGCCTTAGCAAGTCACTATGAAACTATGGACCTACACGGCGCATCTCACGCTTCACATACGCCTTCCACCCTACTGAATGCGCTGCAAACGTGGTAGTATGCCTGATGCTTCCACGTCAGTTTTCCGTAACATTGATCGCCATTCGCGCAAGATGTAAATCTGACGGAAACGCGCGTCTGGCTCAGATCTTGTCTTAAACTTTTTACAATTTCACTTCCCCCTTAACCCTTTTTGGATCTCCAGTTCATGCAAGTGCCATCCTCTCGCCGTAGAACAAAAATTGTCGCCACGATCGGTCCGGCTACCAGCACACCAGACGCCCTACGAGAACTCATTAAAGCGGGAGCAACCACGCTCCGTCTCAATTTCTCTCACGGAACGCACGACGACCATTTGCGTAGCATTCGTCTGATTCGCCAGATTTCGTTTGAGCTAAACCAGCCCGTCGGGATTCTTCAAGACTTGCAGGGACCCAAAATTCGCCTCGGACGGTTTGAGAATGGCTCGATTATTCTCAACAAAGACGACAAATTTACGCTGACGAGTCAAATCGTTCCGGGAACGCAGGAGGTTAGTTCGGTCACCTACGATCGCTTGTCCGAAGAAGTTCCAGAAGGGGCAACCATTTTGCTCGATGATGGCAGAGTCGAAATGGTGGTGGAAGCGGTCGATCGCGCGGCTCAGGAACTGCGATGCCGAGTGGTCGTCGGAGGTCCCTTATCCAACAATAAAGGGGTGAATTTTCCTGGGGTTTACCTGTCGATCAAAGCGTTGACCGATAAAGATCGCAAAGACTTGACGTTTGGATTAGACCAAGGCGTAGATTGGGTTGCTCTCAGCTTTGTGCGAAATCCTCAAGATGTACTGGAGATCAAAGAATTAATCTCCAGTGCTGGGAAGTCGGTTCCTGTGGTGGTGAAAATTGAAAAACACGAAGCGATCGAGCAGATGGAATCGATTTTGTCGATCGCAGATGGTGTGATGGTGGCTCGCGGCGATCTGGGTGTCGAACTTCCGGCAGAAGACGTGCCGATTCTGCAAAAGCGCTTGATTGCGACGGCAAATCGATTTGGCATTCCGGTGATCACTGCGACGCAAATGCTCGATAGCATGGTGCATAGCCCGCGCCCGACTCGGGCCGAAATCTCCGATGTCGCCAACGCGATTTTGGATGGAACCGATGCGGTGATGCTCTCGAATGAAACGGCAGTGGGCAAGTTTCCGGTAGAAGCGGTAGCAACGATGGCGCGGATTGCGATTCGCACCGAGCAAGAGCCAAAGCGTCATACCCTCGAAGGTACGGGACGATCGATTCCCAACTCGATCAGTCAAGCCGTTGGCAAAATTTCTGAGCAATTAGGTGCGATCGCTATCATGTCGCTTACCAAGTCAGGAGCGACTGCTCGCAATGTCTCGAAGTTTCGCCCCACGACTCCGATTCTTGCGATTACGCCTCACGTCGATGTTGCGCGTCAGCTTCAGCTGGTGTGGGGCGTCAAACCGTTGCTCGTTCTCGATTTACCGTCCACAGGTCAAACCTTCCAAGCCGCGCTGAATGTAGCGCAAGAGAAGGGATTGGTGTCAGAAGGCGATCTAGTCGTAATGACAGCTGGAACGCTGCAAGGGGTCTCAGGTTCTACCGATTTGATCAAGATCGAAGTGGTGACAGCCGTTCGTGGAAAAGGGATCGGTATTGGTCAAGGCTCGATCAGCGGTCGCGCCAGAGTTGCCCCGAATACGGGCGAGTTATCGCGCTTTCGCTCCGGTGAAATCTTAGTTGCCCCCAGCACTAGCGCCGATCACATTGACGCGATTCGTAAAGCCGCCGGGATCATCACAGAAGATAGCAGCCTGACTAGTCATGCGGCTGTCATCGGGTTGCGGCTGGGCATTCCGGTTTTGGTTGGAGTGAAGAATGCGACTGGAGTGATTCGAGATGGCGAGATTGTCACGCTAGATATGCAGCGTGGATTGGTTTATTCCGGCACAAACGGCGCAACGCAGACCGATTCAGCCCTAACGGTTTAAAGAATTTCTCCTGTCTAGCCCCGGTTACTTGCGTAAAGAAACAGTGTAGTGACAGACAACTCTCATCTGGGTAAACTCATCCCAGCTACACTGAGAGTTGCTTTTAGTCCCCCACGGTTTTTTAGGAGATTGCAATATGGCTTACGCCGCTTCTGTGATTACGGCAATTAACCCAATCAAGTTTGGGACAGATGGATGGCGCGGTCTGATTGCAGCCGATTTCACCTACGATCGCGTCAAGCTTGTTGCTCCGATCGCAGCTCAAATTTTGGCGGAGGAGTACGGCTCTCAAACGGGCAGCAATACCGTGATTGTGGGATACGATCGCCGCTTCATTTCCGAAAACTTTGCTCGTGTGGCAGCAGATTCAATTCGTGCGCTCGGGTTTGATGTGCTGTTCTCTGAATGCTTTGCGCCCACTCCTGCTTTTAGTTGGGCCGCCAAAAAGCTAAATGCCTTAGGCGCGATCGTCATTACGGCTAGCCACAATCCGGGCGGATATTCTGGCTTAAAAGTAAAAGGGGCATTTGGGGGATCGGTTCCGCCAGAAGTGACGCAGAAAATAGAAGCTTTGCTGGCAAGCGGTCAGTCACCAGAAGCGACGACTCAAGGCGGTTTTCAAACGTTTAATCCCTGGACAAGCTATTGCGAAGGGCTGCGATCGCTGGTCGATATCGATTCGATTCGCACGGCTATTCGCAACGGTAAGCTGACTGTATTTGCAGATGTGATGCACGGAGCCGCTGCAAGCGGGATCGCTCAATTGCTCGGCGTCGAGATTCAAGAATTGAACAGCGATCGCGATCCCCTGTTTGAAGGCGGCGCACCGGAACCCTTACCCAAATATTTATCCAAACTGCTGCACACGATCCAATCGTTTCAGGGTGATAGCTTAGCCGTTGGATTGGTATTTGATGGGGATGCCGATCGCATCGGTGCAGTCGATGGCAAAGGTAATTTTCTTAGCTCTCAAATTCTGATTCCAATTCTGATCGAACATCTGTCAAGAAAAGGCTACAGTGGCGAAGTGGTGAAGACGGTAAGCGGCTCGGATCTGATCCCCAAGGTCGCCGCCTTGCATAATCTTTCGGTGTTTGAGACGCCAATTGGTTATAAGTACATTGCCGATCGCATGTTAGAAGCCAAGGTGTTACTGGGCGGTGAGGAATCGGGCGGGATCGGCTACGGACACCACATTCCAGAGCGCGATGCTCTGTTAGCCGCGCTATATGTGTTAGAAACAGTAGTTCAAACCGAACTGGATTTAGGCGATTTGTACCGCCAAATCCAGCAGAAAGTAGGATTTGATGCGGCGTACGATCGCATTGATCTCCCCCTCGCCAGTATGGAAGTCAGAGCAAAACTTTTAGAGCAGTTAAAGACCCAACCGATTCAGGAAATTGCTGGACGCGAAGTGATCAACTGCCAAACCGATGACGGTTACAAATTCCGTTTAGCCGATCAAAGCTGGTTGCTGATTCGCTTTAGCGGCACTGAGCCTGTATTGCGGCTCTACTGCGAAGCTGACACGCTAGAACAAGTTCATGCCACGTTGAACTGGGCAAAGAATTGGGCCAGCTCTGTGTGAGATTTATCTTGTGTTCGCTTAATGGTTATGAAACTGATGGTTCATAACCTTCGCTTTTAACCAAAAATGTTCAGATCCAGATTTACCGTTTAGAGATAAGTCATATTCAATTATTACTCGTCTACCCTATGCATAACGAGTTTACAGCAATCATTGAACCTGCATCTGAGGGCGGCTACTTTGCATACTGCCCTGAAATCCCTGGAGCAAATGGTCAAGGAGAGACAATCGATGACTGTCGTCGGAGCTTAGCTGATGCGATCGCTCTTATCCTAGAGGATCGACGGCAGGAGGTTTTGCGGGGAGTACCAGAGGACGCCATTTATCAAGTGGTATCTATTGGATGAAGCGGAGTGATCTCCTGAAACATCTGCGGCGGCACGGTTGTGTTCTCAAGCGAGAAGGTTCGTCACATTCGTTGTGGATGAATCCGCAAACTGGTGCAGTAGAAGCGGTTCCACGCCGTACAGAAGTCAAAAACCTGTTAGCACACAAAATCTGTAGGGCTTTATTGCTTCCCGATCCTTAGAACATTTAACAGAAGCCTTGAGGTAGACGAGCGCATTTCACTCGAATGCTCTCATCGCTTCTGCAAATCTAGTCACGACAACCTAAGCTCTCGCGGGTATCCACTCCAGTAGTGGGATTTGTACCTGAGGCGCGATCGCACAGTTGTTTCACCGTGTATCGATCGACGAGCGCATCCGTAAAATCTGCGCCCGTAATGTCTGTCTCATCCAAAATGCTGTTAGTTAGCGTCGCGCCCGTGAAATTGGCATTGGTCAAATTTGCTTTGTAAAGCGTCACGCGATCGACTAAGGCATCTTCTAAATTTGCGCCCGCTAAATTGGCTTGTAGAAGATTTCCTTTCGTCAGCATCGAACTTTTAAGATTGGCTCCCTCGAAATTGGTTTCCCGCGCTTCGACCGCTACAAACGTATAGCCTTCCAAATTTTGGTTGGAGAAATCTTGCCCCTCAATCTGAGCATGGGAATAGTTTTTCATCTCCTGAGCCATGACCGGAGTAGCGCTGAGTAAAATCCAAAGCCAAGCCAGCAGGACAATGACGACAACCCGAATCAGCGGAATGGGTATCCAGCTCAACAGCCGAGAGGGAATCGATTTAAACAGTTCTAGCGGGATCACTATCATGATCATCTAAGGTTTAGCATTCACTTTCTGCTGCTTGAGCCAATCATCACCAACTCGAATCGTTAAATCAGAATCGAGATCGCCCGTTGAAGCTGCTTCCACTGATCCAAAGCCTAACGCCGTTTGCAGCGCTTTGGCAGCTGGCAAATCGCCTTTTTGAACAATCACCTGAGTCTTCTGCTGCCCATCATCCCAATCCTCTGTCACATAAGCATTGTTGTAGCCTAAGCTCGATAAATATTGAACGAACTGATTTGCTGACTCTGGATCAGTAGAGGCATTCTGAACCGCAATTTTGATGTTGGTGCTGGGAAGCTCAGAGACGCTATTGCCAGTCATTGAGGAGGTGTTGAAATACTCCTGCACAACGCGATCGCGCCCTTGAGGGTCCATGATCCAATAGCTGGCTTGAAATTCGTCCGGTGCGCTAAACCGACCCGGCAGCATCACCATTTTAAAGTCATTCTTGTCTAACTTCAGCCCCAAACTCACCAATGACAGCATTTCCTCGACGCTAAGGTTCGTGTCGATGTACTTCTGCATCATGCTAATCAAACCCGGAACTTGAGGTAGAACCAACGGGCTGGTTAACTTCTCTCTTAACGCTTTAATTAAGGCTTGCTGGCGTTGAACTCGACCAATGTCGCCATTGTTGTCATGGCGGAATCGCGCAAACTGCTCGGCCTGATCCCCGTTTAGCGTTTGCCAACCCGGAGCAAGATCAATTTTTAGCTTTTGGGTGTTATCAACGTACTGCATCCGTTCCGGTACATAGACCTGAACTCCGCCCAGCAAATTCACGAGTTCACGAAACGCACCGGTGCTGATCCGCAAGTAGCGATCGATCTCCATTCCGTTGAGCGTTTGACTGACTGCTTCTCGCGCTAAAAGCGGGCCGCCGCTTGCATTGGCTTGATTAATTTTAGTAACGCCAATTCCTGGAATCTCAACTTGAGTATCTCTCGGAACCGAGAGCAAGTTTACAGCATTGTCGATTGGATCAACGTGGAGTACCAGCATCGTATCGCTGCGCCCCGAGAACATCGCATCTGACCCCTCTGGAGCGTCAGGAACGCGATCGATGCCCATCACTAAAATATTAACCGGACGGGACACACGATACTGAAAGCCGCTACTCCAGAGATCACCGAACAGCTTTTGCCCTTCTGAGGGAGCCACAGC
The DNA here is from genome assembly GCF_059505265.1 of Myxacorys chilensis. Classification (NCBI taxonomy): domain Bacteria; kingdom Bacillati; phylum Cyanobacteriota; class Cyanophyceae; order Leptolyngbyales; family Leptolyngbyaceae; genus Myxacorys; species Myxacorys chilensis. Next base: position 8,758 of record NZ_JCACKG010000121.1, read on the forward strand.
CCCCGGAATTGGAGCGATGAGGGCGAGTGCCGTTCCTATGGTTGCTGATGCGGCAGCGGTCGCGAGAAACGCGAATGCCCAAATCAAAGAACGAGAAGATCGGCGGGGAGGAACCGGAATCGAAAGATCTGAAGGATGGGAACGAGTTCCCGATGAACTGGCTAAATCTGGCTGCTTCAGCGTGGATGGATTCTTCAACTGCTTCACTCCCTTCACCTTATCTCAAACGCTTGTCTAGCTAGGATATCCACGAATGCAACCCGTCTTTTGCTGTAATAGTAACGGATCGGTTTCTTTTTCTGGGTCACCTACAAGACGTAATTTACTTGCTTTTGCCTAATTTGGATAGCCCAAGCTAACTGATGCACCCCGATACCCCTAGTGTTTACCCGACTAAAACTTACTACATTCGGTAGAACTATGCGAATTCTGCTGTATGGAGTTTCTCTGATCACGAGTTGCGGTAGAGTTCTCCCAAACTAAATTCATGCAAGGGTTTAATTAATTCTTCTACAGCCTTTTCCAGCCTAATGAGGTACAAGCTAGAGTAATGTAAAGTGCCA
>NZ_JCACKG010000122.1:0-8950 GCF_059505265.1 Myxacorys chilensis
TGTTTATTTCACTGCCTTGCTGATTGAACTTCGCTGAAATGTCAACACAACCTAGGCATAAAGCGGTTTAGAAAAATATTTCTTGTCTTAGAGATGGAAGATCCATCACAATGAGAGACAGCAACAAAATTTAATTTTATTAAAATTTTCCGTTTCAAAGAAATGCCATCTGCCCCTCCGCACGTTCTACTATCTGAGCAGCAAATTCCGTCTGAGTCCAAACCAAACCGCTTCCTTAGCCGTCTACAGCCCCCTCCTGAAACAATTGTTTTGATGCTAGCAGTTCTAATTGGGGGCGGAGCTGGGCTAGGTGTTGTTGCATTTCGATATCTAATTGAGATCATTCATCGTTTGATGTTGGAAGACCTGATGGGACACATTGGGCGACTAGGCCCGTGGACACTAGCCTGTGTACCTATTTTAGGTGGCGCGATCGTAAGTGTAATGCGATGGAAAATTAAAGACTTTGGAGCAGGTATTTCGGGGTTGATTAGCGCTGTTCAGTCTGGAAAAGAACTGTCGCCGAGTCGAGCGATCGGGAAAGCGATCGCCGCTTCTGTTTCGCTCGGTTCTGGCGCATCGCTCGGACCCGAAGGGCCAAGTGTCGAAATTGGCGCTCACGTCGGCATGTTTTTAGGTCAACTCTTGAAAGTCTCTCAAGACCGCCAGCGTCTGCTATTGGGAGCTGGAGCCGCAGCTGGGTTGGCGGCTGGATTCAATGCCCCGATCGCAGGCGTGTTTTTTGCCTTAGAAGTCGTTTTGGGTACAACGTTTGAAACCTCGACAGCGAGTGTGGTCGTTCTAGCAGCAGTCGTCGCCGCTTGGATCAGCCAGATTGGGCTAGGAGGACAACCCGCGTTCGATTTGCCTGCTTATGAGGTGCGGAGTCCGTTGGAGTTGCCGTTGTATTTGGGTCTAGGGCTGTTTGCGTGTATTGTATCGATCGCTTATACCAAGTTTTTGAAGGGGACTCAGACAGCGTTTCAAGGGCAAGTTTCAGGGTTTGGATGGTTGACTAACATTCCGCGAGAAATTCACCCCATCCTAGGCGGACTTTGTGTTGGGATAGTAGCACTGCGCTTGCCGCAAGTTCTAGGCATTGGCTACGACACCATTGAAGCGATGTTGCGGAATGCAGAGTTTTCACTTGGTCTACTGCTGACGCTGCTGGTCGTCAAACTTTTGGTCACGGGAATTAGCTTAGGCAGTGGCTTAGTGGGCGGAGTGTTTGCGCCCGCCATGTATTTAGGTGCGACGCTGGGAACAGCTTACGGAAAGGTTTTGCCATTTGTGTTTCCTATGTTTGCTTCTAGCATCGCGGCTTCTCCGGCTTATGCGATGGTCGGCATGGCAGCCGTGTTAGCGGCGAGTGTAAATGCCCCATTAACCGCTGTTCTACTGCTATTTGAAATGACTCGTGACTATCGCATTGTTTTGCCACTAATGGCAGCAGTTGGGTTAAGTGTGTGGTTAGCAGAATGGCTGAATCGAAACCCAGTTGCACCGTCTACGCTTAAACCTGTTGAAGCAAATCCAGAAGTTGATTCTCTAGATTTGCGGTTTGCTAACCAAAATCAAGAAATTCTCAAAAATCTGTCGGTTGCAGAAGCGATGCAATCTAATTTTTTGCGATTATCGGCTGATTTGTTGTTACCAGAAGCAGGACTCGCGTTGATTCAATATCAACGTCATAGTGCGCTAGTTGTGAATCAAGACGACCAGCTAATCGGCATCATTACTTTGCAAGACATTAATCGCGCCATCGCGCGATGGGAAAAAAATCATCATGCTGACGGCATCAATTACTCGCCAATGACTCAGAGTGTCAATGATGTCTGCACAACTGACATTCTGTATGCTTACAAAGAAGAGCCATTAGTCGAAGCCCTTGACCGAATGACAACTCGTGGCTTGCATCAATTGCCGGTAATTGATAGCGAAGAAACCCATCAAATTATTGGCTTGCTAGAACAAGAAGGAATTACGCTCGCCTGCAATCTAGCGCTCACAAGAGAATCTTTAATTCCGTATTTAACAATTTCATCTCATGCTCAGCAAGCCAAAGAGCCGATAGAAGCAGCTATCGTTCCGTCCCATTTTTCGTTGGAGACATCAGTTTGAGCCGAAAACGTAATAGAGGATGTTACCGCTTTCGACTCGTCCAAATTCCAGTAAACATCATCAAGAATCCACCGAGAAAGATAGCGATCGCTGCGCCGGCAGGGATCGCTGTTGTCCAGTCGATATTTTCCATAAAAGGCATTTATCCAGTTGAGTTTATAAAACTGCTTCCTCGTCTTGACGATCGATTTGACGCAGATGAATATGCTTGCGACCGAGAGAAATCTCAAACTCATCCCCTGGGGTAAGCTCCATCTGTTTAGTATAAGCCGCACCAATCAAAAGATTACCATTGGACTGCACGCTAATTCGGTAACTAGCGCTGCGACCCCCACGCCCATTGGTTCCTTGTTTACCATCTAATTCAATTCCCTCTGCATCAATTAATGCATTGAGAAATTTCATCATATTGACTCGTTCAACACCGTTTTTGGTCACAGTGTAATAGCCGCATTCTCTTGCTTTTTCCTCTTTGTTGAGATCGTCTAGTTCCTTAACTTTTTTGAGCAAAGCTTCGCCCAGGAGCGGCTCAATTTTCTTCTTCTTAGTCATCAACTTGCGTCTGAACGGATGGATGTTGGCTCTATTTTACTGGATTTCGCTAACTTAGTTGTACGAAAAACATCGTGTCGAATATTAGCGTTTGAGTGCATATTACCCGAAGATATGTTTCTATTCTTCCAAAGTTGCTGTTAATTTAGTCCAATACGAAGGGGCTAGTAAACCCCTAGAATAGAGTACTCCATAAAGAATGATTTGAGATCAACCAAATTTTAATTAGTTTTGATCAATAAACATTGCTGTTTAGAAACGGCAAATGAATTGAAAGAACTGTGCTCTTCTAGAAGTAACTCGATGGTTTTGCAAAAATACAAGACTAAGCAATCGTCAAATTAGTAACCCTTTCATTTTTCTCAGAGATAATCTTGATTAAGGTAAGGTTGTCTAGCTTTAGCAATCCTTTTGAGTTTGACAGAGCCAAATTGGTAGCGCTAATCATAAACAACCTGTGCTGCATATCAACCGCAGAGATAAAAAAGAGATAGAAAGCTACAGAAATAAAAAGGAGCGAGCCAACTGCGTGTAGCGTCGCCTCACCTTTGTTAAATCGGCATCATCTCAATCAGCCGATGAGAAAGGCTTGACGTTACCACGTGCGATTAACTCACTCTTACCATTCATTCACCTGTGACAATTACCGTATCAAGCTCATTTGTCAAAGGTATGTGTTGAGCGTGAATCTGAAATGACAAAGAAACCGCTTAGGAAATAAAATTATTTTTTGGTGTTGGGGAGCAAACTGAGCAGTTCCTTCGTCCAAGAACGTTAGCTTCCATACCTGTAAGAACAGGAGAACACAAAGCAGAATCCACACGATCGCGACCCAAATGACATATTTACTTCTTAAACTAGAAACATCCGCTTCATAGAGCAGGATGACGTGTGCATCTCCTCTCAAATGGGTCTGGTTGGGGTCGGTGCTGAAGGCAGTGAAAACGATGCTTGATTTGCATTCTTGCTTTGTATATAAGGTTTGTCAATAAGGAGAGTTATAGACCGATGCCGAATCGCAATGCTCAGCATAATCAGAATTGGAAAAAGTCTGCTGTCTATTTAATGCTGCCTTTAGTGGGAGCTAGTACAGCCCTTGCTGGAAATCGCTTGTTGTCGTCTGATGTGCTACAACCTCCGCCCGCTGTTGCTCAAAGCCGAACGTCTACTATTCTGTCTGGTGCAGACGGTAATTTTATTGCAACGGCGGCTGAGCGAGTGGGTCCTGCCGTAGTACGGATTGATTCTTCGAGAACGGTTCAATCTCGCGTTCCTGCCATTTTTAATGACCCGTTTTTCCGCCAGTTTTTTGGTGGTCAGGTTCCAAATGCGCCCTCATCTCGGGTTGAGCGGGGAACGGGGTCAGGCTTTATTATCAATGCAGATGGGTTGATTTTGACGAATGCTCATGTTGTCAACGGAGCCGATTCGGTCAACGTTGTTCTTAAAGATGGGCGTGAGCTTAAAGGCAAAGTTGTAGGACAAGATTCATTGACTGATGTGGCTGTGGTTCGGGTTCAGGCAAATAATCTGCCTGTGGTAACTCTGGGTAATTCAGAAGCACTAAAGCCAGGGGAATGGGCGATCGCGATTGGCAACCCGTTAGGTTTAGACAACACGGTAACGGCGGGAATCATCAGCGCGACGGGTCGTTCAAGTGCTGAAGTTCGAGTTGCAGATAAGCGCGTCAGCTTCATTCAAACCGATGCAGCGATTAATCCGGGTAATTCGGGTGGACCGCTCCTCAATCAACGGGGTGAAGTGATTGGCATGAATACCGCTATTATTGGCGGCGCACAGGGTTTAGGCTTTGCAATTCCAATTAATACGGCTCAACGAATTTCTCAACAGTTGATCTCTAAAGGCAAGGTTGATCATCCTTACCTTGGCATTCAGATGCGAACATTGACGCCCGCATTGAAGCAACAGATTAACAGCGATCGCGAGGTAGGTTTTCAGGTTCAAGCCGATCGTGGGGTTGTGGTTTTCCGGGCGTTGCCCAATTCTCCCGCTGCAAAGGGAGGATTAAGAACGGGTGATGTGATTCAGAAAATCAACGGTCAAACGGTGACAACAGATAGTCAAGTTCAACAGATTGTGGAAAGCAGTTCGATTGGCAACAGCCTTCAGATTGAAGTCAATCGAGGTGGACGTGAAACTACTGTAGCGATTCAGCCTGGAGCGTTTCCAACTCAAACGGCTCAAACCGAGTAGGCGGCGGCTAGTGCTTCATCCTTCATCCCTCAAAATCTCATTGACAGTCCACTAGTAGTTAATGCAGTAGGGCGTCTCAATTGAGACGCCCTACACTGCTTATAGAAACCATTATTAGGAGTAACTCAATGGTAGACACCTTAGATATTATTGAACTCGGGCATCCGATTCTTAGACAGACAGCGCAAGCGATTGCGAATATTCAGGACGATCAAATTCAAGCACTCATTGACCAGTTACTTGTCACAGTTAAACAATCTAACGGTGTTGGCATTGCTGCACCTCAAGTCGCCCAATCTTTTCAACTGATGATCGTGGCATCGCGCCCAAATCCTCGCTATCCAACTGCACCGGAAATGGAGCCAACGCCGATGATTAATCCTCAAATTTTGTCTCACTCGACAGAAATGGTGAAAGGATGGGAGGGTTGCCTCAGCATTCCAGGAATTCGTGGACTGGTTCCCCGATATCAAGCTATCGAAATTGAGTACTGCGATCGCAATGGCAATCTTCAAAAAAGGCAGTTAACCGATTTTGTTGCCCGTATTTTTCAACACGAATACGACCACTTTAATGGCATTGTCTTTCTCGATCGCGTTGAAAGTACCAAAGATTTGATCACTGAGAACGAGTACCAGAAATTATTTAACCGATTAGCGAACTAACAGATAACGCAATCCGATTCCTAGCAGAAACAATCCATAGAGTTTTTTGATTAGGTCACTACTGATGTAGGGTTGATTAGCAAACAATGCACCAAACAAATTACCAACGACTAAACCAAGGGCAATTACAAGTGCGTGTTTGATGTTGAGATTCCCACTCCGGTAGTAAACGCCAGCAGCAAGGATACCAATAGGTAGAATTTGCGCAGCGATCGAGGTTCCAGTTGCAAATTTTTGATCCATTCCCAATAGCAAAACCATTGCCGGAACCATAATCGCTCCGCCTCCAATTCCAAACACTCCTCCCGCGATCCCCGCTGCTAAACCAATGGCTAAAAGCTGAATAAGAACGTTAGACATTATTCTCAGAGCCTTTTCTATAGAACTACTGGGATAATATCGCATCCTTACATCCGCTCTAGTACTCCGATTCCAAGTAATGACAATCCAAGTTTTAAGGTACGGGCTGTTAAATCACAGAGAACTAATCGCGATGTTCGGACTGACTCCTCTGCTTGCAGAACGGGACAGCGATCGTAGAATTGATTGAATTTCTGACTTAGTTCAAACAAGTACTGACACAGGCGGTTAGGCATCAAATCTTGACTGACTTGATCAACCATTTCATCAAGTTGCAGCAAATGCCTTGCTAGAGCAAATTCGGTTTCTTCTTGTAGCAAAATCTTGATATCTGAGCCTAAATTGTCAAAATCAATTTGACCTTTACGGCTGATTCCTTGAATTCGAACGTAGGCATAGAGCATGTAGGGTGCAGTGTTGCCCTGCAACGCCAACATCTTGTCAAAACTAAAGATGTAATTGCTGGTCCGGTTTTGGCTCAAATCGGCATATTTAACCGCACTGATACCCACGATTTGAGAAGTATGAGCAATAAACTCTTCTGATTCATGACGGTCTTCTTCTTTCAAGCGAGTTTCTAAATCGGCGCGCGATCGCACGATCGCTTCATCCAATAAATCTCGCAGTCGAACCGTGTCACCCGAACGGGTTTTCAGCCTTTTTCCATCTTCGCCCTGCACCAGACCAAACGGAATGTGAACAATTTCTACCCCTTCAGGAATCCATCCCGCCCGACGTGCCACTTGAAAAACTTGTGCAAAGTGATTTGCCTGTCCTGCATCGGTAACATAGATCAATCGTTTAGCCTGATCGGTTTGAATCCGATACCGAATTGCCGCTAGATCTGTTGTTGCATAGTTGTAGCCACCATCCGACTTTTGCACAATTAGCGGTAATGGCTCTCCTTCTCGATTAGTAAAGCCTTCGAGAAAAACGCATTTTGCCCCTTGATCTTCGACAAGCAATTCTGTTTGCTCAAGATCATCTACGACTTGTTGCAAAAGCGGATTGTAAAACGACTCTCCCCGTTCGGTTAAACAAATATCTAGCAGATCGTAAATAATCTGAAACTCGCGCCGTGACTGATTGCAGAGTAATTGCCATGCGTGATGACTTTCTGGATTTCCAGACTGCAACTTGACAACTTCCTGTCGCGACTTCTCTTGAAATTCTGGGTCTTCATCAAACCGTTGTTTCGCTTTTTTGTAGAATGCAACTAGATCACCCAAATCTAATGCGTCAGCCGTAGTTAATGCTTGAGGGCACACTTCCTGCAAATAGGTGATCAGCATTCCGAATTGAGTGCCCCAATCTCCAACATGATTTAGCCGTAGAACGTCTTGACCTTGAAATTCTAAAACTCGCGCGATCGCATCGCCAATAATTGTCGATCGCAGATGCCCCACATGCATCTCTTTGGCAATGTTGGGGCTAGAGAAATCTACAATAACGCGGTTTGGGGCTTTAGCCGCTTCTACTCCCAAACGGCTGCTGCCTTGCATTGCCGCTAACTGTGATTGCAAGTACTCTGTTTTCAGCTTGATATTAATGAAACCCGGACCTGCAATTTCAAGTGGTTCACAGATGTCTGAGAGATCAAGTTTTTGGACTAGATCTTGTGCGATCGCTCTTGGTGCTTTGCCCAATCTTTTTGCCAGCGACATCGACACATTCGATTGATAGTCACCAAACTGAGGATTGCTCGTTGGCACTAACACCGGATCAACTCCCGCCAGATCATCGCCAAAGGCGGCAATCAACGCTTGCTCAAAACAGTTCTTCAAATATGCGATCGTCGCGTTCATAATTGTTCAGCCTGAAATTAGCGAGAGTCTTTTTAGAATAGCGAACTCTTACATCCTGACCTCACGCCTCTGCACAGGAAATGACGGCTTTTGGGTTCACTTCATCTCCACACCTTAATTTCATACCTTGAATTTCATACTTAAATCCAACCAAGGCGATCGCGTAATTGGGGCACTGCTGGAAATAAAATCGACTCCGGTTTCTGCGATCGCCCGTATCGTTTCAAGCGTCACATTTCCCGATGCCTCAATCTTGACGCGGCTGCTCTCTTGACGAATTCTTTCTACTGCCTGTCGCATTAAATCAAGTGGCATATTGTCCAACATAATAATGTCGGCTTTATGGTGCAGTGCTTCTTCGACTTGCTCCAAAGTCTCGGTTTCAACCTCAATACTAAGAGGATAAGGAACATGGGCGCGGACTTGCGCGATCGCGGTTCCAATTCCTCTCGCCGCCGCAATATGGTTGTCTTTGATCATCACCCCATCATCTAGTCCCATTCGATGATTCACCGCTCCTCCTACTTGCGTCGCATATTTCTCCAAAAGCCGCAAGCCAGGCGTAGTCTTCCGTGTATCAACTAACTGAGCAGGCAAATCTTCAATTCTTTCCACATACTTCCGGGTCAACGTTGCAATACCACTCAATCGCATTGCTAAATTCAGCGCTACTCGTTCTCCTGTCAGCAAGGCGTCAAACGAACCTCGAATTTCAGCGAGAGTTTGTCCTCTTTTGACAAACTCTCCTTCAAACACTAGAGGGTCAAATGCCACAGATTGATCTAATAAGTGAAAGACTCTAGCCGCAACTGGTAATCCGGCCACGATGCCATTCTCTTTAGCAATCCAAGCAGCATAATTCTGGTTCTCCCCTGTAGAAAGAAGGCTTTGGGTAGTGCGATCGCCTCGCCCGATGTCTTCTTTCAACCAATCCTGCAACAACCTATCCAGTAGTAAAAAAGGCGGTATCACTGCGATCGAACTACTCATTCTAAACAAGGGCTTTACGATAGAAGCTACTAAAACTCTGCCTTCAATCTACCGCGCTATCTGTTCTCGCATCTTAAAAACCTGCTATCTACTCTCTCGTCATTTGAAGCTATCTCTACTCTCTCGCTTCAAGAGGCAGATCGCTTGACCCTTTTTCCAGCTTAATTTCCAGCCTTTCGCTCATCTTATTTCCAAATTTCCCTATCGAACAGCTTGACACCCTTATATTTCTATTGTTATATT
>NZ_JCACKG010000123.1:0-8945 GCF_059505265.1 Myxacorys chilensis
TCAATGCTTTCTTGCCTGACTCTACCCCTTTCTTAGAAAATTTTTGATCTACTGAAACTTCACCTCTCCGTACACTCCTACGAAGGCTGGCATAATCTGCTACTTCTCAAACGTCCTCTGACACTATCTGCTTATCGGGAAACACTTCGGCAAATCGAACCATTCTGAATATGCTGCGGCGGCTAAATCTTTTGCCGTACTCACGAGGGAATGCGTCACTCAAACTCTCAACAATTCGCTCACCATATTCTGCCCGCCCTTCACCCAAAATTTCACTGCGGATCCGTTTACCAATATGCCAGTAGAGCAACACAAGTTCAGCATTGACCGCTTGGGCTGCCCAACTTCGGCTGCTTGTAATCAAAGTCTAAATATCAACCAGGAGTTGAGTAGAGGCGATCGCTCCGAGTTGAACTAAGGCGTTGGACTCTTGAGGAGGCTCTTTCACAAACTTCTCCAAAGCGCAGATAGAACAATTGCTTTTCGCGAAATATAGAGTAGGTTGACCTCAGTAAAAATGGAAACTTAGGAAACATTTTGGAAACACTGCAAAACTTTTATTGACTGGTCAGAGTCGGGGTGACACACTAAATCCAAGAATCTCTTTATTGGTATCTGCTGATGAAGGTCACGAAACATCGACAGAGAATTTTAGATGTGCTGAGAGAATGGTTCCGCACCCATAAGGAAGGACCAACGCTTGAGGAGCTTTGCCTTCTACTTGAAATGCAGACTAAGCAGAAAGCCACGGTTCAACGTTGGTTACAAACGCTACGGGGAATCGATGTGCAGTGGGAAGACCATAGTGCCAGATCGCTTCATCTCTTGAGACCTGAGCCACAAAAACCATCCGTTCAGATTTCAGCGACAGAAACACTGCGGTATCTGGCGACGGGTGTAGTGCAGTGGGAAGAATTGCCGGTTGAGGAGCGATCGCAAGTTCCAGAGGCACTTCGGATAGGACTATCGCGGATGTATTTAACTTCAATGCTGCAAGGAGAAGAAACCCTTGAGCAGTCCGATCATCTCTGTAACTTTTTCCAGTGGGCTGAACAACCGAGCTGTTCATGGGCTGCAAGCCAGGATATTCATTATTTATCACCAGAGGTCACATTAGTTGAGGACGGGATAGCATCTGATTTCGCTTGATCCTGGCATGTTGCTGGCTCTGATATTTTTAAGCAAGTGCAAGAGTCTTTTCTGAAAGACCTAAAAGAATACTGTGAAACTCATCAGCTTGAAGATGCTTATCGTGCTTATCGATATCTTGTCATCACTCAGCCTGCATTGGGGTTTGTAGACTATCGGCAGCATGTAGATAGACGGAACTTCGACCTCTACGAGAGTTTCTACGACAGCATCAGTCATACATTGACTTAGACAAATTTGCCGAGGAAGACGTTTATCATTTCTGTCCTCGATGTAAATATGTACACCGTCGGCGAGCAGATGGAAGTCATCACTGCCGGAATCATTTCTGTGAAACGCTATGTGCAAGAACTAGTTCTGGCAAAGTCACTACTATTTCTAAAGAAGAAGCCTCTCAATGGATAGTCGTTACTCCTGGCATCTATACATATGGGACGCTACCAGGCATCTGGGAAGTGGATTTGGCGGCGAAACTTTCCGAACTAGGGATTCGCGTTACATTGTGGCCCCATATTGATCAATACGACTTGCTCGTCGAGCTAACTCGCAAAGTGCGGTGGGCGATCGATGTGAAGGATTGGACGTATCTGGATGAGGAGCGGCTCAAACGGGTGCAGTATCAGGCAGAAACAACGGAAACTTTTATTGTTTTTCCAGACGAGCGAGAAGATTACCTGCGAATTCGCGTCAGACGTGAGCAGTTAGAACCTGAGTTACAAGGAGTGCGTCTAAGGCTTTTCAGCGAAGTCATTGCTGACGCCAATGCAATTATGGAGCAGAAGAAAAATGCGTGATATTTCCCAATGGCGCACTGAACTTTGCAAGCAACTTCGTCGTTCAGATGGCTTACAAGACTACGTAGACGATGCCTGGTCGAGTAGCCATGACTCTATTCGGAAGCGCGAGCTTGAACGTCTGGCTCGATTGATTGCGGATGTAGAGCTCGCATTAACGCTGCTGCGGCAGGTTGCTCCAACCGAGCCAGCATCTTCAGTTGCAGTTTTACTTTCTGGATATCGCTTGCCCCATGAGACGCTTCAGAATGATCTCAACTGGCAAGCAGTGCAGCAGGCACGTTTCTATCTGATTCGTCATCGAGGTCGGCGGTGGGAGCGATCGTTAGAGGAGTATACTCGGCTTCCCGAATCTGTCAGAATCTACCGCTTATTTGGTTTGAATCAAGTTCCCTGCTTAATTCCCTCTAGTACCAGTCCACGCCGACTAGAGAAATATCAGCAAACATTAACCCGAACTCCCCCCCACAAGGAATATTCTCCTAAACTTGCAACTGCTGGAACATGGTTTTGCAAAGTAAGTCAAAAGGAACCTTCATTCGTTGAAATTCCGATCGATATTCCGACAGAGGTTGCGAATCTTGCTCCGTCTCCGATCGTGAGATTTCATCGTACCCGCGAGGCTCGTAATCCTCCCAAGACTGCGAGGTGGCAAGATTTGCAGCTTGCTGCCCAAGAGATGGATCAAAGATTAGCTGAATCAGGGCATGCACCGGAAAATTATGTAGACCGACTGCGAAGAATTGCGCTGGAACAATACGACTCCGAGTTCGATGATTTCCGTGACGGCGAGGTGTTGCAGCTAGAACAGCTAGTACATATTGTGGGACTTCTCAACGTTGGCAAGTCCACGCTACTAGAAATTCTTATTTATCATCTCGCAAAGCAGGGAAAACATCGCTGTGCCTTGATTGTGAACGAAGTGGTTACAGCCGTGAAGCTTGCTTCTTTATTCCGGTGGGGATTGGGGGTTGAAGCAGTTCCAGTGCTGGGAAGCGATCGCGTCGATCAACTAACGAAAGTCTATCAACCCCTCTTTCAGAATGTAGGGCAGGAAATTAATCAGGGTGGTGTCCATCCTGCTTGGCGTTGGTTCAGTCCGGTTTGCCCCCTACTTGCATTAGTTCAAGCAGAGGAATGGTGGAATTTTGGTCAGGAACCTTGCCATAGCCTCTATCAGAAAGGAGCTTCACCGATCGACGCAAAAATCGATGAAGACGCAGAAGAGCAGGAATCGGATGAAAAACTCACCTGTCCCCTGTATTACAAATGCCCACGACATCAATTAGAGAGAGACTTTGCAACTGCTGTTGTCTGGATTTTGACACCGAGTAGTTTTATTCATAGTCGTGTTCCCAGACAGATTGCGGGTAGTCTTATTGATAACTCCATTCCCGAACAGGTAGTTGGCACGAGACTGACGCTTGCAGAAGCAGTGTATCGTGAGTGTGATGTCCTATTTGTGGACGAAGCCGATCGCGTGCAGGTGAAATTTGATGAAGAATTTGCGCCCAGTCAGGTTCTTGTTGATCAATCTGGAACGTCTTTCCTAAACAAGCTGGGATTGAACCTAGCCAAAATTTATCACTCCGATCGGGGCAGCATGGTTGGCGATCGATTTGTTGCCTGGATCAGTGCTCACTATCATATTCAAAATGCCACAAACCGTCTCTATCACTTGCTTTTGACCCAAGGGCATCTGGTTGTGTGGCTAGGGCGGAATCCGTTTACGGGCTACTCTTTGTTTGCACGAATCATTTATGACCTGTCTCGTTCACCTATTAGTGAAACCGACACTGAAGCACCTAGATTAACGCGCCAAGAAAGAATGCAAGAACGGCGACAGCAAATTTTAGCAGCAGCTTTGTCTCCAGATCAGGAACATGCGCGTCGGAAAGCTCTGATTAAAGAACTGCAAGACTTTTTACGATCACCCCTTAATTGCCGTCAAAGTCGGAGTATCTGGAGTCGTAGCCTGTCTAATCTAGCATTTACTGTGTTGAATGCTGAAACAGATCGACAAGCACTTATTGAGGTTGAGAACTGGTGTAAGACCTGGCTAGAGCAGCACCAAATTGCTGTACAAGACGAAATCTTTGAACAGCTCACTCATCACGTTCACTTTGCAGTGCTAACTGCTGTTCTTGACAATCGACTCGGGTTTCTAGTGGATCATCTTACAGAACTCAGTCAAAGTCGCATTGTAGATTTACATGATCTTGATCAGGCAATTGTTCATCGTCCACCCCGCGATTATTTACCCATTGTTCCTGAAGCGCCAGTTGGCAATATTCTTGGATTCTTGTACAAATGCGATCGACGCAATTTCAAAAGGAGCAGCAAATTAGAATATTTCCGATATGTGGGTGTGGGTCGCACGTTACTTCTGCGCTTCCCAACGTTGTTTGCAGTGGATGATTGGGATGGAGCGCACACGGTATTAATTTCGGGCACGAGCTACGCCCCAGGCTCCCCTTCTTACCACATCAACGTTCAACCTACCGTACTACTCAAGTCTGCACAGGAAAATAGCTCAGCTCGCTCAGGTATCCATGCCAGCGAGTTCTTCTTTACCCCAATGCGAAGACCAACAGATGGGAAATTTATCCAGCTATCAGGATTGCCTGTTGCTCAACGCAGACTAGCGGCTGATCAGTTAGTCAGAGCGATGTGTGAATCGCCTGGAAAAGTTTCTAGCTTCTTAGCAAAATGCTTTCAGGAGTTAGCAGAACTTGAGCGAACCAATCCAGAGTGGTGGAGCGATCGCCAACGGCTGTTAATTGTGGTCGGCAGCTACGATGAAGCCGATTGGGTTGGAGAAATTTTGAGACCCCTATATAGACTTGAGCAGATAGATGAAGGCGTGGCAACGCTCCGACGGGACAATGCACCTGCACGCGCTTACAGCCTGCGTCGAGGTGAAATCTCTGAGTTGCGCCACACACCGAGCCAAATCGTCATCGCGCCTTTGATGGCATTGGAGCGGGGACACAATATTCTCAATGCTCAAAAGCAGGCAGCGATCGGAGCCGTATTGTTTTTGAATCGTCCAATGCCCATTCCTGATGATTGGCAGTTCACCGTTCGGCAGCTCAACAACTGGGCACTCACTCACGAATAGGAGTCTGTTCTATTTGATGCGGCTCGTTCTGAAGGTGAATCCTTTACCCTGACTCGGATAGGAGAAATCTTTTATCTCAATGCAATGAGTGAAATGCTCAACCTCAACTGCACCGCGTTTTCATTTCAACAACTAACAGAGCAAGAGCGCAACACACTTTGCTGGACGCAACTTGTGAGTATTTGGCAAATTATCGGACGCTTACTGCAGGGGAATGTGCCTGCCAGGGTTTATTTCATAGACGCAAAATTCGCTCCTCAGTTGGCATACGGTTTACCAGATAGCGAAGCAACCTCACTCCTGGTTGGCATCATCAAAGCATTGCGATCTTCTAGAGATGATGCAGAACACGCCTACGAAAGAACATTACTGCGATCGCTCTACGACATCTTCTTAGAAAAACTTGAGAACATTTTTAGGAACTCCAACAATGAGCTTTAACACCATTCTGCCGGGTGCCTGGTCGTTGACTCAGGATACAAACTATCAGCTATTTGCCCTACCTGTGCCGATCGCTTGGCAGCAGATCAGCAGATCGCAAAATCTTTAGCAGTCCGTCGTGCTAGATTCCAGGGAAAAGGTTATCAAGCCCCACCTATTTACTCTCTTGATCCCCTGGTTGCAGCAAGCTTTCCTAGAATTATTCAAACTGTGCGCCAAGGTTGGCAGCGACCAAATCAGCCCTGGCTACTAGCTGAAGAACGAATCGCTAATCTGTCGCTGCTGGCTCTACTCATCAAAGATTGGCTGAGGGAGGAATTTAGTTCGTCGCTCAGCGCGTCTGAAGTTGAGGTGAGTTTGGCAACACTCAATGCTGCGGATTGGCAGTGGGAACAACCTAGAACTTACTCGCTGCTGCATCCGCAAACGAGAGAAGAAGAGTCAGTTCTCTACAATGCAATTCCTGATTTTTTAGCCAAAGACTGAAAAATCCAATCGTCCAATTTGGCAGCCAGGAACTCACCTTTTATCGGGTGATTCGTCTGGGTGGAGCAGAATTAATGTCTTGGCCTCCTCACCCAGTCACTCTAATCAATCGTGAAGGAGAACAAGAGCGCGCCTATCTTTCATTTGTGCTGCGGTTTGCATTGCAAACGGTTCCTGGTCGTAAAAGCCCGATTGTGTATCATCATCTTTCCACCCGACGATGGATTGTGAACTCCCAGCAACGTCCTCCCTATCGGGGTCTGACCGCTTACATTGGAAATGAGTTGCGCTTGTTGGATGGGATACGACAACCCCTATGTTTTATTCCCCTGGCCATGAAACGCCGGGGAGAAACCGGCGGATGGTCAACAGCGATCGAAGCATTGCTTGCTGATGACACTCGATTACCAAATTCGATCGCTCTACTTGAGAATCCTGCGTATCACTGGAATATATTTAAGACCACACCACGACCGATGCAAGCTGCAATTGCATTCGATAGCCGACATTCACTATCCAGTAGTAGCGCAATCAGCAGAGCGGGTGTAAATTCGCTCGATCTCGCTCATATTGATCAAGCAATTTGCGATCGTTTGCCTGTCGAGCGGGTTGGCGAAGCAATTCAAGTTGGCAGATCAATAACATTTTTAGGTCTACCTGCCACTATACCTACAAAAGATATCACTCAAGCAGCCAACAATCAGAGTCAACCAGGTAAACAAAAAACTGACTCCAATACGCGATCAACTCCAATGCTCCGTCCCAGCATCGCTGCCCCTGCTGTCTTTCACTCCGCAAATCTCATTCAAGAGATTTTGATTGTTTGGGAGACCGCTGAATGTCGAGATGAACTCATTGCTGAAATTTGCCAGTTACTCCACCTATCTGCAACTAAAGAAGTCATTACCTACACCACAGCTTCTCATACAACTGGGGAGGCACAATGCTACAAAGGCACTTTTGGTTCTCTATGGATTAAAACTCAGCACGTCGAGGATTTAACACAGAATTTAGACATTGATTCTTCAGTTCGTCCACGCGATCGCCCACAGCGGCGAGTTCAACTTTTACAGGAGCGGATCGATCGCATTGCTTCATTTCTTCTTACGGCTAAAGGCTTGAGTGGGGCGCTGATTGAAATCAAGCGGAGACCGTTTCCACCCGAAGCTGACCCGAAGTTAGCTTGGCGCATTGCAGCGATGCAGGTAGGTTATCTGAACCAGCATATCCATGCCCTGACCTATACAAAAGATGGTAAGGAAATCAGACGACAGGATGCTTCCGAACGAGTTAAGCGTGCGGTGTCAGATCTACTGCGACAATGTGGCGTTCTGCCCGATGCACCTTTAATTCAGCCCTCTGACGGAATTACACCGCACGTTTGGTTAACCTGTTTTTATGTGCTGCGACGAACAAAACGCACAACCGCAAGCAATCTTCCAAATACTGTTGTGATGATGATTCGAGTCAATGCGAGCGAACCCACAATCGAAGTTACAACTCCTTCTTTGCTAGCGCGAAACAGGGCAAATCCCTGGGTGTCTTATTCATCTGCACTCAACTATTTCCTCGGTGAGAAATGGGAACCCGACTCCCAGTTTGAAGAAACCAATCCAGAACTCAATGAGGAACAGAGTTTTTCAGAGAAAGAGAAGGAGGAAGCCTTGCTCAATAAGTTTGTCTCTGAATGCTTACAGACTTGTTTGCACGAGCCAATAGCAGGTGTGAAACCTTATGTTTTGTTTTATGGCAGAAGCGCAAAACGCTCGGCGCAAAGGCTTACTCTCCTGGCTGCAAAATCCGAACCTGCAAGCAGACAGAATACTGAGTGCTCTTCACTTGAAAGATGAGGATGAACGGAATCGTCTGTGGATTGCACGACTACGCTTACAAGGAAGCAGTTACGAAACTCCTGTAGCGATCGTTAAACCTGGTTCCACAAAACGAGCAAACCTGGGCAGTCGGGCACGGGGCACGATCTACCGTTGGCAGGCTGTCTCTGAAGGTGAACCATCGGTTTACTTCAGCATTAGAAAAGCCTCAACGAATGAGAAGTTCCCTTTAAAGATCTCAGAATCTAGACTGAACAATGGCAGCCGTTCTGCTGTCAATGCAAGGTTACTAGAAGTCGCTATTGTTCATCACCCAAGCATTCAGATCGATCGACTTGCCCTTCTAATTCACCGTCTTAGAAACCGATTTCCCTACTATGCTGATGATAGCTCATTGCCATTCCCTTTCCCGTTTGCAGCTAAAGCGAAAGAATATGCAGTTAGCTTCAGAGATTCGGTAGAACTTGATGATTCAGAGCAGAACGAAGACGTTTGAACTTTTGTCTGAAATCAGAAGCTCAAGCACATTTCCACGGTTTATGCAGATGCTCGATCTCTGCAGTATCGCCGATAACTGGTATCCTTACCGACAAAAGCACTAGCGGAAATTGTGATTACCCATTCGGTGAACTGCGAAACAACGGGTGGCTGGAAGAGAACTCTATTCCTTACAAGGTGCTAGGTGGATAAGAGTAAATACCAATATTACGAGTTTCAGGCGATCGACTGTCCATTGCCCGCAAAAGAGCAGGACAAACTTTGCAAGCAAGTCAACGTCAATAACTTCCTTCAAATTACTACTTAAAAATATAAGCAAATCTTATAACTATGTTCTATACTTTCGGCAGAGAGCTAGCTAAGGTTTGCACTTTCGGTAGGAGGATAACTGAGTTAGCTAAAGAAGCAGCTCGACTACATAACGAGAAAACGAACACTTAAGACTGGACTTTGGCAAAAGGATACCTTAGTCAGTCGCAACCATTCGGCTTAAGTCACACTCATGTAACTTCAAGTCTAGTTTTGCTAGTTTGGCGAGATGATTAAAGTTTCAATCGGCAAAGAGATACCTTTGAAGTGACCCCTTTAGTTCGGACAGAAGCACAAAAGATTTAAGCGTATCTA